>NZ_JBIAGA010000001.1:0-7581 GCF_042869555.1 Nocardiopsis sp. NPDC006938
TGACAAGCGGGCCGCGATCTTCGACGGGACCGTGCAGGTGGCCTCGATCCGGATCTGGCTCCGTGACCTGACCCGTCCAAAAAACAGTGCCTAGGCCGCGCGTTCCAGGAGCGCGCGCCACAGCTCCGCCACACGGTCGGCGAGCTCCTCACGGGTGCCGGAGTTGTCCACCACCAGGTCGGCCGAGGCCAGTCGGGTCCGCCGGTCGGCCTGGGAGGCGATCCGGGCCCGCACCTGCTCAGGGGGCATCCCCCGGTCGCGTGAGACCCGCTCCACCCTGACCTCGTCGGGAGTGTCCACCACGACCACCACGTCGTAGAGCGGCTCCAGTCCGTTCTCGACCAGCAGGGGCACGTCGTAGACCAGCACCCGGGCGCCCGCGGCCTCGGCCCGGGCCATGAGCTCGGCGCTGCGCTCGGCCACCCGGGGGTGCACGATCGCGTTGAGTCCGGCCAGGCGGGCCTTGTCAGCGAAGACGATCGCACCCAGCGCGGGCCGGTCCAGGCTTCCGTCGGCGGCGAGCACACCCTCGCCGAACTCGGCGACCACCTCGGCCAGTCCCGGAGTGCCGGGCGCGACCACTTCCCGGGCGATGGCGTCGGCGTCGACCACGACCGCGCCGTAGGAGGCCAGCGCGGCGGAGACCGCGCTCTTACCCGAACCGATCCCGCCGGTGAGACCCACTTTCAGCATGGGCCACACCCTAGGGGGCGCGGAGGGCGGGCGTCACGCCGACCCCGCGCCCACCGGGGCCAGTTCCTTGCGCATGTGCACCATCACCAGGTGTTCGGCCACCCGCTCGCGGTGCGTCTCCGCGTAGCCCAGGGACCGGTACAGGCGCTGGTTGCGGGGGGTCTGCGCCCCGGTGAAGAGGGTGAGCGCCGTCAGGTCGGGCCTGCGCTCGCGCAGGTCGTCCTCCACCCGGGCCAGCAGGGCTCCCGCGATCCCCCTGCGTCGTAGGTCCGGCGCGACCACCAGGCGCCCGACCACGCCGGTGGTCTCGGTGATCCCGGCCCGGACCGCGCCGACCAGGCGGGCGCCGACCACCGCCTTGAGTACCAGGGCGCCGTCGTCGGCGAGCAGGCCCTCGATCCGGGACAGCCCCTCGGTGAGCGGCAGGATGAACGGGTCGCCGTAGGCCTGGGCCTCGTCCACGTAGGCGGCGCGCTGCAGGGTGAAGATCTCACCGGCGTCGTCGGGGGTGGCCGGGTGGATGTCGAACACGTCGCCTCCTCAGCTGGGGCCCGCCCTCGGCGGGTACCAGGCCACCCTAGCCCCCGGTGAGTAGGCTCGTACCCATGGTGAGCAGCGGGGCGGTCGACGTCGACACCTATCTGGCGGAGCTTCCCGGCACGGAACGGGCGGCCATGGGCGCGCTCCGGGACCTGTGCCGGGCCGAGCTCGCGGGGTTCGAGGAGGTGATGGCGTACGGGATGCCCGGGTACCGCAGGGACGGGGTCCTGGAGGTGTCGTTCGCCCGGCAGCGACGCCACGTCGCGGTCTACTTCACCCGGGAGAACGTGATGGCCGCCCACGCGGAGCGGCTGGCCTCACGGGACACCGGCAAGGGGTGTGTGCGCTTCCGCTCCCCCGGGACGGTCGACCTCGACCTGGTCGGCGACCTGCTGCGCGCCACGGCCGCCGCCCGGGGACCGGCCCGCTGACACGCGAAGGGGCCGCCCCCACCCGTTGGGTGGAGACGGCCCCTCACTCAGCCATCACGCGGGCCGAAGCCCGGCGACACGACCTCTAGGCCTCGCCGCCCGCGAGCTTCTCGCGCAGGGCGGCCAGGGCCTCGTCCGAGGCGAGCGCACCGCTGCTGGACTCGGAGCTGGACGACGAACCGCCGGCGCTCTGACCGCCACCGGTGTAGTCCTCCTCGTCCTCCTCCACGGCAGGAGCGTTGGCGGCGTCGGCCTCGGCCGCGCGCGCCTCCTCGACCTGCTTGCGGTGAGCCTCGAAGCGGGCCTGCGCCTCGGCGTAGCTGCGCTCCCACTCGTCGCGCTGGGCCTCGAAGCCCTCGAGCCACTCGCCGCTGTCCGCGTCGAAGCCCTCGGGGTACTTGTAGTTGCCCTGCTCGTCGTAGTCGGCGGCCATGCCGTACAGCGTGGGGTCGAAGTCCACCTGGTCGGGCGAGACGCTCTCGTTGGCCTGCTTCAGCGAGAGGCTGATGCGACGGCGGTCGAGGTCGATGTCGATGATCTTGACGAAGATCTCGGTGCCGACCTGGACGACCTGCTCCGGCACCTCGACGTGGCGCTCGGCCAGCTCGGAGATGTGGACCAGGCCCTCGATGCCCTCCTCGACGCGCACGAACGCACCGAACGGGACGAGCTTGGTGACCTTGCCGGGAACGACCTGACCGATCTGGTGGGTCCGGGCGAACTGCTGCCACGGGTCTTCCTGGGTCGCCTTGAGCGACAGGGAGACGCGCTCGCGCTCCATGTCCACGTCGAGGACCTCGACGGTGACCTCCTGGCCGACCTCGACGACCTCGCTCGGGTGGTCGATGTGCTTCCAGGAGAGCTCGGAGACGTGCACCAGACCGTCGACGCCGCCCAGGTCCACGAAGGCACCGAAGTTGACGATCGAGGAGACGACGCCCTTGCGGATCTGACCCTTCTGGAGGGTGTTGAGGAACGTCTGGCGGACCTCGGACTGGGTCTGCTCCAGCCAGGCGCGACGGGACAGGACCACGTTGTTGCGGTTCTTGTCCAGCTCGATGATCTTCGCCTCGAGCTCGCGGCCGACGTAGGGCTGCAGGTCGCGGACGCGACGCATCTCGACCAGGGACGCCGGAAGGAAGCCGCGCAGGCCGATGTCGAGGATGAGACCACCCTTGACGACCTCGATGACGGTGCCGGTGACGACGCCGTCCTCTTCCTTGATCTTCTCGATCGTGCCCCAGGCCCGCTCGTACTGAGCGCGCTTCTTGGACAGGATCAGACGGCCTTCCTTGTCCTCCTTCTGGAGAACGAGGGCTTCGACCTGGTCGCCGACGGCAACGACCTCACCGGGGTCGACGTCGTGCTTGATCGACAGTTCCCGAGAGGGGATGACACCCTCGGTCTTGTAGCCGATGTCGAGCAAGACCTCGTCTCGATCGACCTTCACGATGGTGCCCTCGACGATGTCACCGTCGTTGAAGTACTTGATGGTCTCGTCGATCGCCGCGAGGAAGGCTTCCTCGGACCCGATGTCGTTGACCGCTACCTGGGGTGTCGAGGTGGCCTCGGTGCTGCTCGTCATTTGTGGGTGGACTCCGGATACGGACAGGAACAGGAAATGGGCACGCCGCAGGTTCGAGCCCGTCGATCCGCAGTCCAGAAGTAAGAAGCGAAGGTCACATGTACGGAACGAGCCGTCCGTGACCGCCAGCCGCCGGTCCAGAGTGGAGACCGAAGCGGTGCAACCCTCCTGCCCCCTACCGGAGACAGCGGACGCCCGCACGAACCCACAACGCTGACGCCAGAATATGAGACGCGAGCGCACAGGTCAATCGGAATACGGGGACAGGGCGCCGTGCGAGGCCGTCGTGGCCGCAATTTACCCGAGCCGGGTGGGGAAGATCAACTAGCCCCCCGGCCATGTCTGCCAGGGTCTGACGCGCCTCGCGCCCGGCTCGGCGGTACCGGGCGGAGGCGTTCGGAAAAAAGTCCGGAACGCGTGGTTCGACGGACGCCCGTCAGTCCATCGGGGGACGCGAACGGGACCGCTTCACGTCGCTCCGCCGACGCTTGGCGTCCAGACGGCGCCGCTTGGCGGCCCGACTCGGCCGCGTCCGCCGCCGTTCCGGGGGCGGTGGCGCGATCGCCTCGGCGAGGATGCCCGCGAGGCGTTCCCGGGCCTCGGCCCGGTTGCGCGCCTGGGACCGGTGGGTCTGCGCCGACACCGTCAGCACCCCGTCCACCAGGCGCCCCTCGAGCCGCTCCAGGGCGCGGGCGCGCCGTGTCGCCCCCAGGGCCCGGCACCCCGCCACGTCCAGCGACAGCGACACCCGGGTGTCGGACGTGTTCACGTGCTGCCCGCCCGGCCCCGAGGACCGGGAGAACCGCCACGTCAACGCGTCGGAGGGGACGGTCACGGGCCCCACGGCCAGACCACCCGTGGTCTCGTCCTGCCCCGCCACCGCCACCACCTCCGCGTTCACGGCCGCGCCTAGTGCGCGGCGTCGTGCCAGTTCTGCCCGCTGCCGACCGAGACACCCAGCGGGACACGCAGATCATAGGCGGAGCCCATCTCGTGCGTCACGAGGTTTTCGACCGCCTCGCGCTCGCCCGGGGCCACCTCCACCACGAGCTCGTCGTGCACCTGCAACAGCACGCGGGAACGGTGCCCGGCCTCGCGCAGCGCGGCGTCCACCTGGAGCATCGCCACCTTGATGATGTCGGCCGCCGACCCCTGGATGGGCGCGTTCAACGCCATCCGCTCCGCCATCTCACGCCGCTGGCGGTTGTCGCTGGTCAGGTCCGGCAGGTAGCGGCGACGGCCCAGGATGGTCTCGGTGTAGCCCACCTTGCGCGCCTCGTCCACCACCCGGTGCAGGTAGTCGCGCACCCCGCCGAAGCTGGCGAAGTAGTCCTCCATGAGCTTCTTCGCCTCCTCCGGGGTGATGCCCAGCTGCTGGGACAGGCCGTAGGCGCTCAGCCCGTAGGCCAGGCCGTAGCTCATCGCCTTGATCCGGGAGCGCGCCTCGCCGTCGACCTCGGCGACCTCGATGTCGAAGACCTGCGCCGCCATGTGCGCGTGGAAGTCGTAGCCGCTGTTGAAGGCGTCGATCAGCGCCTGTTCGCCCGACAGGTGCGCCATGATGCGCAGCTCGATCTGGCTGTAGTCGGCGGTGAGCAGCTCCTCGTACCCCTCCCCGACCACGAACGCGCGCCGGATGCGTCGGCCCACGTCCGTGCGCACCGGGATGTTCTGGAGGTTGGGGTCGGTGGAGCTCAGCCGTCCCGTCGCCGCCACCGTCTGGTTGAAGGTGGTGTGGATGCGGCCGTCGTCGGCCACCGTCTTGATCAGGCCCTCGACCGTCGTGCGCAGCTTGGTCTGGTCCCGGTGGTGCAGCAGCACGCCCGGCAGCTCGTTGTCGGTGCGGGTCGCCAGCCACGCCAGCGCGTCGGCGTCGGTGGTGTACCCCGTCTTGATCTTCTTGGTCCTGGGCAGCTCCAGGTCCTCGAACAGCACCTGCTGCAACTGTTTGGGCGAACCCAGGTTGAACTCGCGGCCCACGATCTCGTGCGCCCGCTCGACCGCGCCCCGCGCGGCCGAGGCGAACTCCTCCCGCAGGCCCTCCAGGTACTCCCGGTCGGCGGCGATGCCCGCCCGCTCCAACCGGGCGAGCACGTCCACCAGGGGCAGCTCCACCTCGTGCAGCAGGTGGGTGCCGCCCCGCTTGTCGAGTTCGGCGGCGATCACCCCGGCCAGGTCCCGGGTGGCGGCGGCCCGCACGGCCAGCCCGTGACCGCGGCCCCCGCTCCCCTCCCCCAGGTCCAGGGTCATCTGCGCGCCGTCGGTGTCCCCCTCCAGTTCCCGGCCCAGGTACTTGCGGCTCAGGTCGGCGAGGTCGAACCGGCGCTGCCCGGGCTGGGCCAGGTAGGCCGCCAGGGCGGTGTCGCTGATCACCCCGCCGAGCTCCCACCCGTGCGCGCCCAGGGCGAGCAGGGCGCCCTTGTACTCGTGCACCGCCTTGGGCCGCCCGGTGTCCGCGAGGAAGGCCGCCAGCGCCTCGGTGTCGGCGGCGTCCAGCACGGTGGGGTCGACGTACAGGGAGGCGCCGCTGGGCACCGTGACGGCGAGGGCGTCCACCCTGCCGGTCCCCGCGCCCCACACGCCGTCCAGGGCCAGCCCGGCCGGAGCCTGGTCCGTGAGCGCACCGGCGGCGGCGTGCTCGGTGATCCAGGCGGCCACTTCGCCCGTGGCGGCCACCGTCACGTCCACGGCGAAGCCCTCGGCGGCCGCGCCCGACTCCGGGGCCGTCCCCGTGTCACCGGCGCGGATGACGGCGTACAGGCGCTCGCGCAGGTTGGAGGCGAACTCCAGGTTGTCGAAGAGCGCGTCGACGCCCGCGCGGTCGGCCTCGCCCAGGCCCAGCTCCCGCACCCCGGTGTCGAGTTCCACGTCGGTGACCAGCTTGTTGAGCCGCTGGTTGCGCAGGACGTCGTCGAGGTGGTCGCGGAAGTTCTGGCCGGCCTTGCCGGGAACCTCGTCGGCGCGGGCGACCAGCTCCTCCAGGGAGCCGAACTTGGTGATCCACTTGGCGGCGGTCTTGGGACCCACCCCCGGCACGCCGGGGAGGTTGTCGGCCTTCTCCCCCACCAGGGCGGCGAGGTCGCGGTACCGCTCCGGGGTGACCCCGTACTTGTCCAGCACGGCCTCGGGGTCCATCCGGCGCAGGTCCGACAGGCTCTTGCCCGGGTACAGGACCGTGCAGTCCTCGGTCACGAGTTGGAAGGCGTCCCGGTCTCCGGAGGCGATCAGCACCTCCATGCCCGCCTCGCCGCCCTGGTGCGCGAGCGTGGCGATGACGTCGTCGGCCTCGAAGCCGGGCGCGGACAGGTTCGTGACGCCGATCAGCCGCATGAGGTCCTGGGTGAGCGGCACCTGGGAGGGGAACTCCGGCGGGGTCTCCGAGCGGCCGCCCTTGTAGCCGTCGTACTCCTCGTCCCTGAAGGTGGGGCCGGACAGGTCCCACGCCACCGCGACGTGGGTGGGCTCCTCGTCGCGCAGCAGCTTCACGAGCATGGAGGCGAAGCCGTACACCGCGTTGGTGGACTGCCCGGTGCTGGTGCCGAACTTCTCCACGGGGAGCGCGAAGAACGCGCGGAAGGCCATCGAGTGGCCGTCCAGGAGGAGCAGCCGGGCGCGCCCGCCGTCGGCCTGGGATGTCTGGTCAGGGGTCTCTCGCTTGGTCACCACAGAACGAATCCTAGGATGCGCTACGGACAGCCCGCGGCCATCGCCGCGGGAACACCTCCCCCGACCGGTCGGTTCGACCGGTTACGGGTTCACCTGACCGGATCGGAAGGCACCACCATGACCACAGACGCCGAGGGCATGCGCGAACTCATCGACTCCGGGGCGCTCTCCGGAGGCCTGGGGGAGCGTATGGGCATCGAGATCACCGAGGCCTCCGCCGAGCGCGTCGTGGGCCGCATGCCGGTCGAGGGGAACCGTCAGCCCTTCGGACTCCTGCACGGCGGCGCCTCGTGCGTGCTCGCCGAGTCCCTGGGTTCCATCGGCTCCACCATCCACGCGCAGGGGTTCGGTCGGATCGCCGTGGGCATCGAGATCAACGCGACCCACCACCGCTCCGCCACCGAGGGGTACGTCACCGGGGTGGCGACCCCCGTCCACCTGGGACGCACGCTGGCCACCTGGGACATCACCGTCACCGACGACCGGGACCGGAAGGTCTGCACCTCCCGTCTGACCTGCATGCTGCGCGACGCCCCGCAGTAGGGGCCCCGGCGGGGGGGGGGGGGGGGGGGCCCCCCCCCCCCCCCCCCCCCGCCCCCCCCCCCGGGGGGGGGGGGGGCCCCGGCGGGCCCCCCCCCCCCCCCCCCCCCCGCCCCCCCACCCCAC